>NZ_JBAHUR010000005.1:0-45000 GCF_036689815.1 Magnetovibrio sp. PR-2
CCGTTATCAAAAATCTCGTATGCCGATCCAAGCGGATGCCGAAGACGCTAAGATCCAATTCGAATGGAATATACCGCGTTATTTTGAGGCTGTTGGTTCTGGCGAAGCGTCTCCTGAGTTTGTTCAGGAAGCGGAGTCCATGCGCGTTCTCGCGGCTAATGTTTTGCCGTCAGAAAGAAGCAAGTTTATCACCGCAAGAATCGTCGCTTCATCGACCATCAACGTCTACGATGTAGAAATAAACGGATGTTCGTGAGGTTGTTCTGCAACCGCCCAATGGCATGAGCTGAGTAGTTATGAGGTATCACGTAATACCATAAAAAAAGCCGCCCCAAATCGGAGCGGCTTTTTTATGTGTTTGGGCTGGTCGCTTATGACGCAGCAGGCGCATCCTCAAATGCTATGTCGTTGTCGGTGAGGGTCTTTTGCAGCTCACCGGCTTCGTACATTTCTTTGACGATGTCGCAACCACCAACAAACTCGCCTTTGACGTAAAGCTGCGGGATGGTCGGCCATTGCGAAAACTCTTTGATGCCTTCGCGGATTTGCGGGTCTTGCAACACGTCGATGCCTTTGAATTTTACTTGCATGTGAGACAGCACGCCGACGACAGCGGCGGAAAATCCGCACTGCGGGAACATCGGGTTGCCTTTCATGAACAAGACCACGTCCGTGCCCTTGATCTCGTCTTCGATACGTTTGAATGTTGCTTCTTTGCTCATGGGGTAAAACCTTTAACTTCGGGGATATTAGGCGTCTTCGGGGACGGAGGTCTGCAGGCCCAGGGCGTGCAAGTCGCTGTCCATGGAGCCCTTAAGGGCGGCATAAACCATTTGGTGCTGCTGCACCCGGGATTTGCCGACAAAGGCTTTGGAAATGACACGTGCGGCATAATGATCGCCGTCTCCGCGCAAGTCCTCGATATGGACTTCGGCGTCCGGCAGGCCTTCTTTGATCAGTTTTTCGATCACGGCGGCTTCCATGGCCATAATGCGTTCTCCTACTCTACGTTTTCACCCTATTCGAAGTCCGGATGCGCCATGTAGTCCGGCATCCAACCTTCGTGTGCATCTGATAGGTGTGCAACAGATATGCGCCCAGCGTTCTCAATGGTCAAGTCACTATTTTGAACCATTCCAAGTTTTGTCGCAACCAACCCGGCTGCTTCAGCCGCTGCGACCAGCGTGGTCGCGTCTTTGGTGGTGGTGACATAACGCGCTTGATCTTCACCGAACAGCCAGGCGTGCAGGGGCAGATCACCGCTGCTATCCGCGATATCCGCGCCCAGGCCCGACTTCATCGCCATTTCAGCCAAGCCGACGGCCAGTCCGCCATCGCTTAAATCGTGGCATGCGGTGATGTTTGCGTCCAGGATCTGACCACGGACAAAATCGCCGGTTTTGCGTTCCAAGGCGAGATCCACAGGCGGCGCAGAACCTTCTTCGCGGCCTTCGATCTCGGCCAAGTATTGGGTGCAGCCCATGTGGCCCTTGGTTTCGCCGATGAGCACGATCGCGTCGCCTTCAGCCACAAAGCCCATGCCGACGGCTTGGTTGACGTCGGCGATGATGCCCACGCCACCGATGGTCGGGGTCGGCAAGATGCCTTGGCCGTTGGTTTCGTTGTACAGCGACACGTTGCCCGAAATCACCGGATAATCCAATGCCGTGCAGGCTTCACCAATACCTTGAACGGCGCCGACAAATTGCCCCATAATTTCCGGGCGTTCAGGGTTGCCGAAGTTCATATTGTCGGTGATGGCGCGGGGCAAAGCACCCGTGGCGGTGACGTTGCGATACGTTTCCGCGACCGCTTGCTTGCCGCCTTCGATCGGGTCGGCCAGAACGTAGCGGGGCGTTACGTCGGAGGTCATCGCCACACCTTTTGTGCTTCCGTGGATGCGCACCATGGCGGCGTCGCCACCTGGACGGCCCAGACCCATTGTGTCGCCCATGACCATGTGGTCGTACTGTTCCCAAATCCAGCGTTTGGAACAGCCGTTGGGCGAGCTCACCAGCGATTTGAGGGTTTCTATCATGTCGGCGGGAGCTTTAAGCGAAGCCGGGTCGATGTCCGGGCGTTTCGGCGTCGGCACGTGCGGGCGGTCGTATTCGGGGCTGGCGTGGGCCAAGGGCGCGATGGGCAGGTCGGCGACCATGCCGCCACCGTGGAACAGGCGCATGCGGCCAGTGTCCGTGATTTCGCCGATGATGGCGAAGTCCAGTTCCCACTTTTCAAAGATCGCTTGCGCCATCTCTTCTTTGCCGGGTTTCAACACCATCAGCATGCGCTCTTGAGATTCGGAGAGCATCATTTCGTAAGGTGTCATGTTTTCTTCGCGCTGGGGCACGTTGTCCAAGTTCATGTCGATGCCGACACCACCGGATGATGCCATTTCAAACGAAGAGGACGTCAAACCCGCCGCACCCATATCCTGGATCGCGACGATGGCGTCGGTGGCCATCAATTCCAAGCAGGCTTCCAGCAACAGTTTTTCGGTGAACGGATCGCCCACTTGAACGGTGGGGCGTTTTTCTTCGGTGTCGGCGGTAAACTCGGTTGACGCCATAGTGGCCCCGTGGATACCGTCGCGTCCGGTTTTGGATCCGACATAGACTACAGGGTTACCGATACCGGCAGCCGCGCAATAGAAAATGTTGTTGGCGTCAGCGAGACCGACGCACATGGCGTTGACCAAGATGTTGCCATCATATGACGTGTGAAATTCACATTCGCCTGCGACCGTCGGCACACCCATGCAGTTGCCGTACCCGCCGATGCCTTCGACCACACCGTGGACCAAGTGACGGGTTTTTTCGTGTTCGGGAACGCCGAAGCGCAGCGCGTTCAGGTTCGCAATGGGACGAGCCCCCATGGTGAACACGTCGCGCATGATGCCGCCGACACCCGTGGCCGCGCCTTGGTAGGGCTCGATATAGCTCGGGTGGTTGTGGCTTTCCATTTTGAAGATCAGCGCATCGCCGTCGCCCACGTCAATGATGCCTGCGTTTTCGCCGGGGCCGCAAATGACCCAGGGTGCTTCAGTGGGAAGGGTTTTCAACCATTTTTTCGAAGACTTATAGGAGCAGTGCTCCGACCACATGACGGAGAAAATGCCCAACTCGTTCAAGTTCGGCTCACGCCCCATGATGTCGAGCACCATTTTGTACTCGTCTTCGGACAGGCCGTGTTCGGCAACGATTTCGGGAGTAATTTCGCTCATTCTTTTTCTCCCTTACGCCGCAAAGCTTTTGATCAGGCCGTCGAACATGGGTTTGCCGTCGGTGGCACCGTGCAGCGGATCAACCAAGCGTTCGGGGTGGGGCATCATGCCCAGCACGTTGCCTGCTTCGTTGACGATGCCCGCGATGTCGTTGCGCGAACCGTTGGGGTTGTCGACGTAACGGAACGCCACTTGGCCGTTGTCTTCAATGGCTTTCAGGGTTTCGTTGTCGGTGAAGTAATTGCCGTCGTGGTGGGCCACGGGATACGTGACGATGTCACCCGTTTGGTATTCGGTGGTGAACACCGTGTCGGTACGTTCGACCTTCAGCTCTACGTCTTTGCAAATGAACTTGAGGTTGGCGTTGCGCATCAAGACGCCCGGCAGTAGGCCGCTTTCACACAGCACTTGGAAGCCGTTGCACACGCCCAGAACTTTGCCGCCGCGCTCTGCATGCTTGACCACTTCGGCCATGATGGGGCTGCGCGCCGCCATGGCACCACAACGCAAATAATCGCCGTAAGAAAAGCCGCCCGGAATGGTGACCAGATCGTAACCGGAAAGATCGGTTTCGCGGTGCCACACCATATCGACGGGGGAGCCCAAAGATTGTTCCAGCGCAACCTTCATATCGCGGTCGCAGTTGGAAGCGGGAAAGACAATGACGCACGCTTTCATGGAGCTCAGCCCTCAAGATCGATGGTGTAATTTTCAATCACGGTGTTGGCGAGCAGCTTTTTGCACATCTCTTCAACGGCGGCGCGGGCTTTGGCTTCGTCGGTTTCAGCCAGCTCCAACTCGATGAACTTGCCTTGGCGGGCTTCGTTAACGCCGGCAAAGCCCAAGGAGGCCAGGGTGTGCTCGATGGCTTTGCCTTGGGGGTCCAAGACGCCGTTTTTCAAAGTGACGTGAACTTTGGCTTTCATGAGTGCTCTCGTTTAGATGCTCGAAAAGTGGATTGAAACGCGAGAGGCCGGCCCTCTATCTGAATGGGGCCCGGCCTTGCGTGAATTATTGAAGTGTGTCGGAACCGGGAACGTCGCCGGGGCCGGATTCGGGCAAGATGCCCAGACGGCGCGCGACTTCTTGATACGCGCCTTCTACATTCCCCATATCGCGGCGGAAGCGGTCTTTGTCCATTTTTTCGTTGGTTTCCACGTCCCACAGGCGGCAGTTGTCCGGGCTGATTTCATCGGCCAGAATCAAGCGCATCTGCTCTTCTTCATAGACGCGGCCGAACTCCAACTTGAAGTCCACCAAGCGAATGCCGATGCCTAAAAACAGGCCGACCAGGAAATCGTTGATGCGCAAGGACATGGACATGATCTCGTCCAAGTCCTGCGGCGTGGCCCAACCGAACGCGGTGATGTGTTCTTCGGAAATCATCGGATCGTCCAGCTCGTCGGACTTGTAATAGTACTCGACGATTGAACGTGGCAACGGCGTGCCTTCGGGCATATCAAAGCGTTTGGACAGCGAGCCTGCGACAATGTTGCGCACGACAACTTCGATGGGCACGATTTCGACTTCACGGACCAACTGTTCGCGCATGTTCAAACGGCGCACAAAGTGGGTGGGAATGCCGATGTCACCAAGCTTGACCATCAGGTATTCTGAAATGCGGTTGTTGAGCACGCCTTTCCCGGTGATGGTGCCTTGTTTTTTATTGTTGAAGGCGGTGGCGTCGTCTTTGAAGTATTGAACAACGGTTCCGGGCTCGGGACCTTCGAAGATCACCTTTGCTTTGCCTTCGTAGAGCTGCCTGCGTTTGGCCATGTGACTTGCTTTCCAAAAGTGGCGCGGGAGGGGGGGAATCGACCCCAACTCCTTTGGCGCAAAAAAGAAGGGGGTGATATAGCACTTGAGGGGGGGCAAAACAATGTTAAGTGACTCAGACTTCAGGTGCTTTTGGCTCCTAAATCTCGACATTTACCCATTCGACTTCGCCGGGTTTGCCGCCACGAAAACGCCAAAGGGTGGAAGTCTCTGGATTATCTGACCTTTTGGCCGCACTGGGAACGGCCAAAAGGGAACTTGAAGATGTTCCAAAGCCCCAGTCGGTTTCAATAAACATGGCACTTTCGGGTGCGTCTGAGGGCGCGCGCTCAGGGCTTTCCAACAGATTTTGCCATGCCCCCCATTCACCCGCGTCAGGATTCGGTGTTTGTGCGGTTGCGAAATGGGGGAAATGGTGCTTCTGACGTGCAGAATTGGCCGGGTCGTTTAAGTCGTGGGCGGTGATCATGGACAGCCCCAGGTCTAGGGTCTGAACGATGATTTTGTCCTCATTTTCGCGCAGCCCAACCCAATAGGCATCCCGCGCATCGGCGACGATGAGGTTGAACGGCCGGTAGGCTTCTGGGGCGAGATCCGCGAGCGCTTCAGCGGCGACGGAGGCCTCGGCATGGTCCAGGGCTTCCAGCGGCAATTCACCGCGCGAACGCTTGTTTTCTGCGGGTCCCAGGGTGCCCGGGCGGTTTAAAACGCAGGCCACCAGGCCAAAATCGTTGACCCCTAGCCAGGTGCCTCCGGCCAGCTCGTCAAGCCCCGCGACGACGTCTTCGCGCTCCGGCCAATGGCGGGCAGGGGGTAGCCACGGGCGGCTCCCGCTTTCGTCGCGGTTAGCGCCAATCAGGAGCGGCCAGTCGTGTTCAGGGCGGCGTAAAATAACAACGGTACACATAATCGACAGTTTATAACCTTTTTTGCACAAAAAAGCCTTTTGTTTTGCACTGCAAGATGGCAAATTGCCCCCGCAATTGCAGCCCGGTTGCCAAACGCAATCGGCGCCTTACATTTGACGATAAGGGCTCTGATTGTACAAGAGTCCGCACCCGTTTCTGGTCGCCCGCGCCTAGAGCCTTGTAAAATAGGGAATACCGAACACATGTCTGACACCTTTTCTGAACGCGAAAAGAGCTTCGAAGCCAAACAAAAGATGGATGATGAGATGCAGTTCAAAGCTGTGTCGCGTCGCAACAAACTGTTGGGCGAGTGGGCTGCGGAAAAAATGGGGATGAGTGGTTCGGAAGTCGAAGCTTACGCCAAAACCGTCGTGATTGCCGATCTGGAAGAGCCCGGTGACGACGATGTGGTCCGCAAAGTCATGGGTGACTTCGAAAGCCGGTCCGTCTCCGTTTCCGAAGACGAATTGCGTACCGAAATGGAACGTCTTTTGGGTATCGCGGTTGAACAAGTCAAAGACGACTTTGAACCGTTGGGTGAAGATCACAGCTAAGCGCTTCCATATCCAAATTTTCAAAGCCCGGCTGGCCCCGCTCGCCGGGCTTTTTGGTGTCTTAAGCTTGCGCGTTAAGGTTTTATTGACTAAAGTCTCCCCCGTTTTGAGCTCTAATGGTTTGGACACAAACGTGAAATTGAATTTGACCAGGATTGTGAGCGGGGGCATCGCAGCTGCGCTTTTGAGCGGTTTTGTGCAGGCTGCGTCTGCGCAATCTGCAGGTGCACAGCCCCAGGCGAGCAACGTGTTTTGGTCCATGGTTCAGGCGCAAGACCCGTATTTCAATAAACCCGCATCGGTGATGCCGCGGAGCTATACGCGCACAGAGACGAAACCCGTTCCGGCGGCCCGCACACGGCCTGATCCGTGGGACTATGGGCAATCGTACCAAACGTATCCCAATACCCGGGTGGCTGCTGCTGATCCGGCCCAACGCTCAGCTTATGGCAACAGTGATGCCCTTTGGGGCTATATCTCTGAACTGCGCTTTGGCGTGATGGGCCACGATGTGCGCTTTCCCAGCCGCCATGAATTCCACATGCCCAATCCGTTCGAAAACCGCTACGAAGGTGGCGTGAACGTGAACCCGGAAGTGATCTTTACATCGCCCGATTGGTTGGAGTGGGCCTATTCTCCGCGTCCTCGCGTCGGCGTCTCCATCAACACGTCGGGTGATACCAACAGCGCGTATACCAGCTTGGGCTGGGACACGGCTTGGGATAACGGCATTTATCTAGACGGCTTCTTTGGCTTGGCGGTGCACGATGGCGAGCTCACCGATGGCAATCCGCAAGGCAAAATCGAGTTTGGTTCGCGCGTGCTGTTTCACTTAGGTGGGGATATTGGCTGGCGCTGGGATGAGCACAACGGCATCGCTTTGGTGTGGGAGCACATGTCCAACGGGTCTATGCTGGCCAGCAAGAACCAAGGCATCGACAGCTTAGGGCTGCGCTACAGCTATCGATTTGATTCCCCGAAATGATCCTTCGTTATTGACGCAGGTCTTTTTTCCCGCCTAGAGTTTGTATGAAGAAAATGGGCGGGGATTTTTCATGAGCGATGATTTCTCGGGCGTATACGCCCACGGCGTTGAGGGCATTGCCCAAGAACTCCGTGATGAGGCCATCGAAGAAGCCAAAGAGCTGGTGCGTGACCTGGATGTGCAGCTCGACGACTTCCGCCACGAGCGGTTGGGTTCGGACGAACTGCTTGCCGAAATCTCCAAAAAAGCCCTGAAACTCAAGGTCCAGGCCGGAAACGTTGGCTTGCGTCTGGTGGGCAACATCGCCCAACGCTTGGAAGACTTTATCGTCAATGTCAAAACCCTGCCGCCCCGCGCTGCCGATGATCTGCAAGTCTTTATCGACCGTTTAGAAGACGTTTGCGAAGGCACATTGCCCCTAGACAGTGACGCTTCGAAAGTTGTGCGGGACTTGCCCGCCAAAGTGGGTTTTTCCGAATCCGACATTGAAGTGCGTAACATCGAGGTCATGCTGGTTATGCACCACAGCACAGCGGCCCACTATGTGGAGCGTGAGTTGCAGCAGTGTGGTTACCGTGTGCATACGGTCTCGACCGTCTTAGACGCCTTCGCCCAGGTCGTGCGCACCAAGCCTGACTTTGTCATCATCAATGCCATGATGCCGGAACTGGACGGCATTGATCTGGCCATTGGTCTCACGTCTATGCCGGCCACCCGCAACATCCCCATGGCGCTGATCACCAGCCTGGACGATAGCAACGAACACCTGCAGTACTTGCCCAAGCACACCTCGGTTATTCACAAAGGTGCGTCGTTTGGCGACGATTTATTCAAGGCGTTGGATAATCACTTTTTGATTTAGGCTTAGTGCTTTGAAAACGCGTCGTGGGCTTTGCAAATCAGGCCCGTGATCGGACGCGGTTTGGGCGGGGGGAGCTGTTCTTTGAGCAACGCGCGCACCGCCACCTCAGGATCGCTTTCGCGGGTCATAATGGCTTTCACCCCCCGCTTTTCCATGCGCCGCAAAAAGCTGTCGCCGGAACTGGCAGCGATCAGACCTTCGATTCCGTCCAGTGGATGCGGCCCGTCGTCTTTGAAGTGATGAAAGACTTGGGGCTTTTCCAGCTCGACCTGGGCGGGGGGCAGGTGAAGCTCGCCGTCTTGAACCTCGAACACCAGCCAGCGCCGGTTTTTCCCGGCGTGACCGGTGACGGTTTCGAAGTTTTTGCTGGCGACGGCGATCTTCATCTTAGCCAAACACGCGCTTGAAAATGTCGTCCACGCGTTTGGTGTGGTAGTCGATGGAGCTTTCGTCCAGCAGACCTTTGAGGTCTTCGACGCTCAACGCCGCTTTCAAATCCTCGTCATGAGACAAGAAGTAGAACAAGCGGTTGTCGTGGTCTTTGGCACCCTTCTCAACGTCGTTGAGTTCCGGCTCGCTGTCGGGATTGTCCGGATCGATGCCAAAGCTTTTCCACACCAACATGGCATTGCGCTGAACGATTTTATAAGCGGCTTCGCGCGACACGTCGTTTTGGGTCAAGAACAACAACACGCGCTGGGCATCGTGGATGCCGCCGAACTCGTTGAGTTGTTTCATCATGTTGTCGGGATAGACCACCAGCTTAGTCACGGTGCCGATCAAACGCTTGAGGGCGAAGTTCAACGTCACCGTGGCGTCAGGGCCGATCATGCGTTCGACGGAGGAGTGCGAGATATCACGTTCGTGCCACAAAGCGACGTTTTCCAACGCGGGCGTCACCGACATGCGCACGATGCGCGCCATACCCGTCAGGTTTTCCGTCAAGATCGGGTTGCGCTTGTGCGGCATGGCGGAGCTGCCTTTTTGCCCCGGCGCAAAGTATTCCTGCGCTTCACGCACTTCGGTGCGTTGCAGGTGGCGGATTTCGGTGGCGATGTTTTCCATGCTCGACGCGATCACGCCCAAGGTGGCGAAGTACGCCGCGTGGCGATCGCGTGGAATGACTTGGGTGGAAACCGGCTCCGGCGTCAGGCCCATTTTTTCCGCCACGTGTTCTTCGACGCGCGGGTCAATGTTGGCAAACGTGCCGACGGCACCACTGATGGCGCAGGTGGCGATGTCTTTGCGGGCAGCCAACAGGCGTTCTTTGCCACGTGCAAATTCTGCATAGAAGCGTGCGAACTTGATGCCCATGGTGGTGGGTTCGGCATGGATGCCGTGGCTGCGCCCGATGCAGGCCATGTCTTTGGTTTCCATGGCGCGGATTTTTAAGGCGTCCAACAGCTCGTCCAAGTTTTCCAACAAGATGTCGGCGGCTTGGGTCATTTGCACGGACAGGCACGTATCCAACACGTCGGAGCTGGTCATGCCTTGGTGCACAAAGCGGCTTTCTTCGCCGACGTGTTCGGCAAGCTCGGTCAAAAACGCGATGACGTCGTGCTTGGTTTCCATTTCGATCTCGTCGATGCGGGCGATGCGCGCGTCGGTGTATTCCTTTTGGCCTTTTTCCCAAACGGCCTTGGCGGCATCTTTCGGGATGACACCCAGTTCGGCCAGCGCGTCACAGGCGTGGGCTTCGATTTCGAACCAGATGCGGAATTTGTTGGCGGGCTCCCAGATTTTGGTCATCTCGGGGCGGGAATAGCGCGGAATCATGCGGGAATCTCCGTATTGAAAAGTTGCCCGGACTATACCCAAATTCCCGCGAAAAGAAAGGGGGCTTAGATGCGGCCCCGCGACTTCGCCAGATACCAAATCATCGCAAAGGCTTGCAGAACGATCATGGCCCCAAAGGCCGCCTGGAAGCCTGCCGGGTCATACCCGCCTGCTGCTGTTTGCGGCCATAAATCGATGATGCCGCCCACCGCCCACTGCCCGGCGAAAGCCAGCACGAACACCAGCAGATTGATGGCCGTGTTCACGCGTCCCGCCAAGTTGGCGGGGAAGGCCTGGGACAAGGCGGCGTAGGGGAGAATACCTGATGTGGCCAAGAAGCCAAACGCGACCCAAGCCAAGAAGGTCAGCGTTGGATTTCCAACCGTGAGCTCTAAGGCGATGACCACCTGCATACACAAAAAGCCCGCCATGCCGATGGCAGCCGTGGTCATGGTGGGCACGCCTTTGATCTTGTGCAGGCGCTCGGCGACGATGCCCCAGGTGAAAAAGCCCGCGACCATGGCGGCGGCAATCCAAAACAGGTGGGTGGCGACGTCTGTGCGCGCCAACCCGCCGACATCCTTCAGCCACGGTCCAGACCACAATCCCTGGATGGTCAGGAACGCCGCTTGCGAAAACATGCACAGCGGGGCTGCCCGCCAAAACACCGGGCTGGTGAAGACCTCGACCACCCCCGCCCAGGCGTCTTTCAGCTTGGCGTCTGCATGACGTTCGATCTTGCGCTCCGGCACCACAAAAAGAATGGCGAAGGCGGCGATAAGCGTGAGCCCGGCCAAAATCCAAAACACGCCGCGCCAATCGGTGAAGCCCAAGGCCATTTCGACCGGCTGGGTCGCGGCCAAGGCACCAAGCCCGCCTGCGGTCATCTGAAAGCCGTTGATTAAGGCCAGGCGTTCTTTGGGGAACCACTGCACATAAGCTTTGAACGCTGCCATCAAACACGCCGACACACCGAAACCGATGAGCCCACGCGCCAAGATCAAGGACGTGACACTTTCCGCCATGGCAAATAGCGCAGCACCCAAGGCGGCGAACACCAACAACCCGGCCTCAATCTTGCGCGGCCCATAGTGGTCCAGCAATACACCCAAAGGCAGTTGGAACGCGGCAAAGGTGAGGAAATACGCTGCCGTGAGCAATCCCAGCGCCGACGCCCCCAGGCCCAAATCTGCCACCAAATCAGGTGCTATGACGGCGTTGACGACGCGATATAGGTAAGACAGGAAATAGCCCAAGGCAAACGGCACAAAGACGCGGATGGCGATTGCGGTGGTGAGGCTTGGGGCGGCGGGTGTGCTTACAGTCATCTTGGTATTAGTGGGGATGGGAGTGGGGGAGGTCAATGGTAGAGTTTTTCATGAACCTCCCCCAACCCTTCACGACTTCTGCGAAAACCGTTGTTTGTCCTTCATGGCACGTTTCACCATTTTGCCAAACGCGCGGTCGCGGGACCGTCGCTCGGCCAGGGTTTCGCGGTTGTAGCTTTCTTCCGCCACCAACTTGCGCCAGCGTTTGAGGCGATCCGGGTCCAGCTCTCCGGCTTCGACAGCAGCCAAAACGGAGCAGCCCGGCTCCGTGTCGTGTTGGCAGGTGGAATAGCGGCACGATTGGGACAGCTCAACGATGTCGGCAAAGACCTCGTTCAGGCCGTCTTGTACGTCGGTCAGCTGCAGCTCGCGCATGCCTGGGGTGTCGATCAACCAGCCACCCGACGGCATGCGGTGAAGCGCGCGCCCCGTGGTGGTGTGACGGCCCTTGGCGTCGTCTTCGCGAATGCCGCTGGTGGCGATTTGGGGATTGCCGATCAAGGAATTGATCAGCGTCGACTTGCCCACACCGGACGAGCCCACCAGGGCCACGGTTTGACCGCTCTTGCACCAGGGCAACAGACGCTCAACCTCGGACCCGTCCAGCGCATTGAGGCTTTCGACCATCTGCACCGCTTGCAAGCCATAGGCTTGATTGACGTAGTCTTGGGGATGGTCGCACAAATCCGCTTTGGTCAGTACGACCACGGGTGTGACTTGGGCATCCAGGGCGAGGGCGAGATAGCGTTCCAACCGCGCAATGTTGAAGTCTTGATTGCACGAGGTGACGATCAAAAGCGTGTCCACGTTGGCGGCAATCAGTTGAACGTCCCGCCCGGTGCCCGCCGCCCGGCGTTTGAACTGGCTGGCCCGCTCCAACAGTCTTTGCGGACGGTGGGTTTGGGCGTCCACCACCAACCAATCGCCCACGGTGGCGCTGGTTGTGCTGTCGTTAGGGTCACTGCGGTAAGGCGGGATGGAGGTCTCAACCCCCGGCCCCGCCACATGAATGGCCCCGCGATGAACGGCCATCACGCGTACAGGCACGGCGTTATCGAAGTCTTCGGCATCCAGTTGGGAAGTGAAATAGGAATTCCAGCCGTACTCGGCCAGATCGGTTATTTGAAATGTCATTGCTCATACACCAGCTTTTGCGCACCAAGCGTGGGCGCGCAGGAAATAATCAGTGAGCATCGGCGTGTCCCAAAGGACCGCATCCGATGTGCGGCTGGTTCAGCGAAAGCCTAAGCCTTCAAACCAACCCGCTGCGTGACAATGACAATCAAAAAACCTCCTGTGGTGGGGATTTGGAACGGGGTTGATTCTGGCACAGGTTGGAGGGGGCGACAATGGGGGAGCGTCACCAAAGGACAACCAAGCACCATTCTCACGTGGGCATTGTTACTCGTAATCATCCCATTATTTGCGAGGATGGGGCGGGAAGGTCAAGAGCGACTATGCTTTGAGGCAGATTACGATGAAGCTAGATAAGATTTTCCACATTGACTTAAGGTGATGGTCGGAAGGAAAGAAGTCTTTGCTATGGACGTATTTGTTCATAGTGTTTGCAGAAAGAATAGGTTCAGTATTTTCGAATTTTTTCAAGCCTTCCCAGTATTTAAAATCAACTAGGTTTTCACCGCGCATGTGGTCAGCAATCTTCTTGAACCGATTTGCCAGTTTATCATTGGGATGAATGTTTGTGAGCTGTTTACGGTCAATATAATTATCAATCGCGAATTCTAATAGTACACGAAACAAAACAGCTATTGCATTGTCATGTTCTTCAAAGCGAAGATGGTGCTGTAGCTCTCCCCAAACATCCATTGCTCGTTGAGTGTGAGCTTGAGGGTAAACCCCATAATCAATATCGTGTGGGATCAACGTGGTTTGCTTAGGTGGCTTAGGTGAAGAAGTAGGGGACTTAGGTGTCTTTGGCTTAGTAGGTTTTAGGTTTTTAAAGTTCTTATTTGTTGTTAAAGAATCTGTTGCTTGTGGCAACACGTCTTCCGTTTCCAAAAGATCAAGGTACTCTTTTTTACCTTTATTATCCCAAATATTGTCTAGGACGATTTCTTTAGAAATCATGTCATGGACAACGCGTGTTAAGCTTGTCATGACCTTTGTTTCATCGTGCGTGAGTTCGACGTGGTTTTTCTTCACAGAGATCCCCACACGATTTCGGAAGCTTTCAGATGAAAGGAGACGATTAAGGTTTGAACGGGGGACTTTAACATTAGGCTTAAGGTAATCGGCCTCTTTGAGTTTTTTTCAATTTCTTCGGCAACATTTACTTTTGCTTTTTTGCCACTGCGTTTAACAAAGTTAGATTTTGCCTCTGCGTCCCAGGGGCTCTGCCCAACACCATTTGCGACACCTGTGTGGCGACGGTATAGAATTTCATCAATTCGATCTTTATTAGCCTCGACTTGGCACTGGATATTATTTGGAAACGTCCCTTTCCAATCTGCCCGCCTTTCTTGAAAAAAATCACGCCAGCTTTCTGTCGGGGTAAGGGCAGGGTTGTCTATTAGTTTAAGGCAGGTCACACGGCGGTTGCCGTCAAATACGGTGTATTTGCCTTCTTCCTCATGAACAAGAGGGGGTTCGTAAATCTCACCTTCTTTAACAATGTCCTTTGCGAGATTTTTCATGTGCTCAGCGCGGTGCTTGAGCAGCCACTCCATCGCAGTTGCATCATCAACTAGCTCTCCATGTCGATCATTAGCATAGTTCACAGCAAGATCGCTTAGAGGGATAGATTTAATTTTCATTAGACAAGACTCCTGTATTCACAATTATTACGAGCACAAGAATGAGCTTGCAGCAAGTCTTGAGTTTTAAATAACGAGTTCTCCGACCTACTCACAATCAGGCAATATCACCCATGCAACGCCCGCACCGCCGTCTCCGGCTCCTTATCAATAATGTGCAACAACGCAATCGCTGGCCCTTCGGGGTGGCGGCGGCCTTGTTCCCAGTTGCGTAGTGTGCCAACGGGGATGTGAAATAAGGCGGCGAATTTGGGTTGGGACAGTCCCGTTTTTTTGCGGATTGTTTTGACGTCTACGGCACTCAATGTTTGCAGCACGGCTTTCGTCTCGTCGCCTTCGGCGTGGGCCAAGGCATCGTCCAATCCGTCCATGATTTTATCGAAGGCTGTGCTCATGATGGTGTCCTTGTTTTCCAGGCTTTGACGATGGCGGTGGTTGCGGTTTTGAGGGCATTGCGTTCCGCTTTGGTCAAATTGTCCTTTTCGTTTTTGGCAAATACGGCCAGCAGATAAACCGGAATCGTATTGTCATGAAAGAAATAAACCACCCGTGCTCCGCCGCTTTTGCCGCGCCCGGAAAGAGGGATACGGACTTTCCGGACACCGCCCGTGTTTTGGAGCAACGATCCGCAAGTGGGATCAGCAGCGATCAGGTCAATCACCACTTGGCGATCACTGTCGTTGAGCAATCCTTTTGCCTGGGACAAGTAAGCTTGCGTTTCGGCAATGGTGATCAATTTTTCTGTCATTTCAATACTACGCCAATGACGTACTTTTGGTCAATGAAAAAACATACGTCAATGGCGCATGCCTAGAGAAGCCCCATCGTCTTAAACGAACTGTTCCCCGACCTACTCACAATCACATGATCGTGCAGCTGTATCCCGAGCTTTGAGCCTGCTGACTGCAACTCTCGCGTCATATCGATGTCCGGCTGGCTCGGTGTGGGGTCACCTGACGGGTGGTTGTGGACCAAGATCAGCGCGCTGGCTTCTAATTCCAGGGCGCGTTTGATGACTTTGCGGGGATAGACCGGGGTTTGGTCGACGGTGCCTTCTTCTTGAAGCTCATCCGCGATGAGTACGTTCTGGCGGTTGAGAAACAACACACGAAACTGTTCGGTTTTGTTGGAGCCCATGCTCACACGGCAATAATCCATCAGGCTTTGCCAGTTGCTCAGCACCGGTTTGTTCATCACATCATCTTGCAACAAGCGTTCGGCAGACTGGCGCACGGCCAAGATGCTCACCGCCGCCACTTCGCCCATGCCGGAGACTTTCTGGAGTTCGTCGGCGTCCGCATTCATCACCGCACCGAACGAGCCGAACTTGTCGATCAAGGCCTTGGCGAGCGGTTTGACGTCGCGCCGGGGTGAGGCCGCGAACAGCAAGACCTCCAATAGCTCATAGTCCGCCAAGTCCCGGCCACGCGATTTCAAGAAGCGTTCGCGCAGGCGTTGGCGGTGTCCGGTGTAGTGGGGGGTCGATTGTGGGGTGTCTGGCATCGTGTTGGCACACTCAAAAAGAAGTTTTTGCGGCCATGCCTCTCAACATGGGTGTGTGCCGAGTGTGCCTAATTATAGGGGGGCTTGTCCAGACCTTCCGGCGACAACGTGAAGACTTCATAGCCGTCAGCCGTCACGCCGATGGAATGTTCGAACTGCGCGGACAAGGACCGGTCCTTGGTCACAGCGGTCCAACCGTCGGACAAAATCTTCACATCGTATTTGCCGAGGTTGATCATGGGCTCGATGGTGAAGAACATGCCTTCTTCCAGGCGCGGACCTGTGGAGGGCGAGCCGAAGTGCATAATGTTGGGCGCGTCGTGGAACACGCGGCCCAAGCCGTGACCGCAGAAATCGCGCACCACGGAGCAGCGCTGCTTTTCCGCAAAGGTCTGAATGGCGTGGCCGATGTCGCCTGTGGTGACGCCCGGTTTGACCACGCGGATGCCTTCCCACATGGCTTCATAGGTGATGTCGATGAGGCGCTGGGATTTGCGCGACGTTTCGCCGACACAAAACATGCGCGACGTGTCGCCGTACCAGCCGTCCAAAATGACCGTGATGTCCAAGTTCACGATGTCGCCGTCGTGCAGCTTTTTATCGCCTGGAATGCCATGGCAGACCACGTGGTTCACGGATGCACAGATGGATTTGGGAAAACCGCGATAGTTCAGCGGTGCGGGCTGGGCGCCGTGCTGGACGATGAAGTCGTGGCAGAACGTGTTGAGTTCTTCCGTCGTCACGCCGGGTTTGACCAAGGGCACAACGGCGTCAATGGTTTCAGCGGCCAAACGTCCGGCCTTGCGCATGCCTTCGAAGTCTTCCGAAGTGTGGATTTTAATGGTCTTGGACTGGTTCATCGTCTCTCAAAAGTCGTTCAGTTTCGCCGATTATGGCACGTTCGTTACAAAAGAACACCTATCCCTTTAGGTGGTGCTTCACAGCTCGATTTTCACCGGGCGATCGATTTCGATCTCCTCGGGCGTGACGCGGCAGCCATAGGCCACCACCTCGACACCGCGTTTGCGCGCCGCTTCTAACCGTTCGGCGTAGGTCGGGTCGATGTCACCCGCGACGACAAAGCTGTCGGCGTCGTCGCGCTGGACCAGGTAGAACATCACGGCGCGATGGCCTTCGTCCACCATGTCGGCGAGCTCGTCTAGGTGCTTGGCCCCGCGTGCAGTGACGGAATCTGGGAATTCAGCCGGGGCACCGTCGGAGAGATCCCGGCGCATGGTGGTGTTTTTCACCTCCACATAGCAATCCGGTTTGCCTTCGCCTTGCAAAAACACGTCGATGCGGGAGTTTTTGCCGTATTTCACTTCGCGTTTGAGCGTGTCGTAGCCCGTAAGCTCCGGAATTTGGCCCGCTTCGATGGCTTCATAGACAATGCGGTTGGGGTGTTGAGTGTTGATGCCCACCATGGCGTCGCCAATGCGCGTGATCTCCCAGGTGTATTGTAGCTTGCGTTTGGGATTGTTGGCGGGGCTGATCCACACGTCCGTGCCCGGCTCGTTCACCGACAGCATGGAGCCCGAGTTCGCACAGTGCGCGGTGACGACCGAGCCGTCTTGCAGCTCCACATCCGTCATAAAACGTTTGTAGCGTTTGATCAGTTTTCCAGGGATTAGGGGCGTTTCAAATTTCATGGGGCGCTCAGGGTCAGTCTTAAGTTTCTAAAATATCGACTAAGTTGGTTGTCGCTTGCCCCGGTTTCAAGGGCTGTTGTTGATCGGGGTGCGGCGACCAGGCGGTTAAATAGATAATATCGAAGGTCGCGGGGATGCGGCCTTCGCCTGCGTCGTCCATCCCGGCGAACTTTTCCATATAGATTTCTGCGGCGCGCATGATGGTGTCGCGGCGCGTGAAATGCTTGCGCCGTCCACTGATGGTGCCCGTTTCGCCCATGCCACGCAGGTCGTGCATCAGCTTAAAAATGTCGGGGTAACTCACCGTGATGGTTTCGGTGTCTACCACCGGAAGTGTCATCCCTGCGCGCTGCAAAAGCCCGCCTAAGTCCTGCACCGTGGCAAAGGGGGAGACGCGCGGGCTCATGCCCATTTCGATTTCAACCTCGGCCGTCATCAACGCCGTGCGCAGTTCTTGCAATGTGCCTTCCCCTAACAATGTGGCAAGGAACAAACAGTCGGGCTTGAGCGCCTTGCGAATTTGCACCAGCGCGCCGGGTAAGTCATTGGCCCAGTGGAGCGACAGATTGGACAGCACCAAGTCTACACTTTCGTCTGCAACGGGAAGGAATTCTTCGTCGGCGGCGAAGCTGAGGCCTGACGTTTTCGCCTTTGCTTTGGCGGTCATTTTGGGGGACGGATCGCACTGCACCAGCGTTTCAATGTTGCCGCGCACATGAGAGCCGACCTTTAAGCTTTTCGCGACCTCGCCGCCGTGACACCCGATGTCGAGGGCGAGCGGAAAGTCGCGTTTAACGTCGTCCAAACGCTCGGTCAGACGGTCGGCGATTTCTTTGAACAAAAAGTCGTGATCGTCGAGCGTGGTTGCGGCGCGTTCGCGGTGCTTGCGCACGGCTTCGCGTTCAAACAATTGCATGTGTTGTGGTGTCGCCATGCCCCCTATATGACACAGCCCGCTTCGGTGTTAAAGTCTTAGCCTTATGGTTGTGGAGTGGATTGATTTGCAACAAAATGGGTTTCGCATTTTATCGCGTTTGGTGGATGTGGTTTTGCCACCCACCTGTGGGCGGTGTGGCGTGCAGGTGGACACGCCGCAGACCCTGTGTGCAAGCTGTTGGTCGGAACTGACGTTCCTCGGCCCGCCCAGCTGTGAAGCCTGCGCCCACCCGTTTGAATATGAAGTTCCAGACCAAACCCTTTGTGGCGCTTGTGTGCGCGAACACCCGCCCTTTGACCGGGCCCGCGCGGCGCTGGTTTATGACGATCAGAGCCGCGATTTGGTGCTGGGTTTCAAACATGCCGACCGGACCGAGACGGCGGGGCTGTTGGCCAAATGGATGCGCGCCGCGGGGGCGGATCTGCTGGCTGAGGCTGACGCTCTCGTCCCGGTGCCGCTGCATTGGACGCGCCTGTTTCAACGGCGCTATAACCAATCTGCCCTGTTGGCGAAGGCGGTGGGCAAGCTCGCGGACACGCCTGTTTTACACAACACCTTAAAACGCAAACGCAAGACGCTCAGCCAGGGGCGGATGGGGAGAAAGGCGCGCGCACGTAACGTGCAAGGTGCCTTTGTCGTGCCGCCTAAATTGAAGCAACGTATCGAAGGCAAAGCCGTTGTGTTGATTGACGATGTCTACACCACAGGGGCCACGATTTGGGCATGTGCCAAGGTCTTAAAACGTGCTGGGGCCGCGCGTGTGGACGTCCTGGTTTTGGCCCGCGTTGTGCGGGACTTTGCTTAATCCTTTCAAAGCGACTATATATAAGGAAACCATGAAGTAAGGTGCGATTCCTGACTGCCAGACCAGACGCGCCGCCGAGACGGAAAGACCTAATGGCTAAAGTAGAAATTTACACCACGCCCATCTGCCCGTATTGCCACCGCGCCAAAGCGTTGTTGGACAAGAAAGGCGTTGAATACATAGAAATCGACGTGATGAGAGACCGCGCCAAACGCCAAGAAATGCAAGAGCGCGGCGGTGCGCACACGGTTCCGCAGATTTTCATCGACGATAATGCCATCGGCGGCTGCGATGATATGTTTGAGTTGGACTTCGACGATGAACTGGACCCGATGTTGGGTCTCGGTTAACGCCCGGATTGAAAGCTGATTGCGTGAGCAATATTCCCCCAGCCTTTAAAGCCGCATGTGTGCAGGTGAATGCTTCCAACGACATGGATGAAAATATCCGTGTCGCGGTTGACTATGTGCGCCAAGCGGCAGGGCAGGGGGCGGAGCTGGTGTTCTTGCCCGAAAACGTCGCCATGATGACGTTTGGTGATGGCAACATCCGCGCAAATGCCCGCACCATGGACGACCATCCGGCCATCCCGGCGTTTTCAGCCTTGGCGAAAGAGTTGGGGGTGTGGCTGCACGGCGGCACACTTGCCATCGATTTGGGCGATAAGATCGCCAACCGCGCGTTTGTGTATTCACCGAACGGCGACGTGGTTGCGACGTACGACAAGATCCACATGTTCGACGTGGACCTGGAAGGCGGCGAGAGCTATCGCGAATCTGCGACATTTTCCCCCGGAACGGACAAAGTTTTGATCGACACGCCTTGGGGCGGCTTAGGCTTGAGCACGTGTTATGACGTGCGCTTCCCTTATCTCTATCGCGCCTTGGCAAATGCGGGCGCGACGATGCTGAGCGTTCCGGCCGCGTTCACCGTACCAACGGGCACGGCCCACTGGCATGTGTTGTTGCGCGCCCGCGCCATTGAAAATGGGTGTTTTGTGTTTGCCCCGGCGCAAGTGGGCACGCACTTCAACGACCGCAAAACCTTTGGTCATTCGTTGATCATTGATCCGTGGGGTGAAGTCTTGGCCGATGCCGGCGATGAACCCGGTGTGGTGGTTGCCGATATTGATCCGGTCCGTGTGGTGGAGGCGCGCAAAATGGTGCCGTCCCTAACTCACACGCGGGACATTTCGTGAGCCGGCGGCTCCCCGTCATCGCGCACGCTTAGGTCCAAATCGTTTATGGCGCACAGACGCTGTTTTACGCCCGGAATGTCGGTCGATTTGATCAAGCCGTGTTCGTATCCCACCACTTGCAGCTTGCCTTGAACTAACTCAAGCAACTCACCTGATTTCAACAGGTGATCGGGGTTGCGCGGGCGAGCATAGTCTTCGTTGCCCAGCGCAAATGTTTCGTAAATCAAAATGCCACCGGGGTTGAGGGCTGCGATGATTTTGTCGAACAGCGGGCGGTGCAGGTAATTCACCACGATGATGGCGTCGAAGGTCTCGCCTTCTAAGGGCCAAGGGATTGCGTCTTCCAAATCGGCCTCGACGACTTTGGCCTTGGGGTGCTCTTTTAAATCTCTCAAAGCGACCGTATCGCGATCCAAAAAGGTTACATGACACCCCAGTCCCAACATCAAGCGTCCATGGCGACCATTTCCGGCGGCCAAGTCCAAAATGCTGCCGTGATGGTCGGCCAACAGCGCCCATCGGATCACCCACGGAGAAGGTTCTGAGACTTTCAGGTGCATCGGAATTTGCGGGGAAGGCATTGAAAAAAGGATCCTTATTGGACATTTGTTAACCCTTAGAGGGCTATTTTCCTGCTCGAACGTTCACGAGACGCTTTGGATTCTCGTCTTAACGATTATAATGCTGGGCAGCAAAGAAAGAATATCGGGTTAACTTAGATGATCCACTACCAACTCTGTTGTGACGACGACCATACCTTTGAGGCTTGGTTTCGCGATAGTGCCACTTACGACAAGCAAGTGGCCGCAGGAGATGTGGAATGCCCGTATTGCGGCTCGACCCGCGTGACCAAGGCCATTATGGCACCCAATGTTCAGTCCTCCAAGGGTGGCGAAGAAACTCAAGAGACAGAGCTGCCCGAACACGACATCAATGCCATGGGCGATGCCCGCGCCCAAGAAGTCGCCCAGCAAATCCTGGACGCTGTAGGCCGCATCAAGGATTACGCGGAAGACAACTTCGAAGATGTGGGTGAAGATTTCGCCGACGAAGCGCGCAAAATCCACTACGGTGACGCGCAAGAACGCGGCATTTATGGCAAAGCTTCGGAAGAAGAAGCCCAAGAGCTCGACGAAGAAGGTATCGACTTCGTTCGCTTGCCCGGAACCCCGCGTCGCAACAGCTAAGCGCGCTTACGCTCCTAAAATCAGAGCCTTAAGTCAGCGGGCGTTCGCCAGTCAGCATCAGTTCTTCGCGCAGCACCTTGCTTTCCAACTCGGCCTCGGACAGGCTGAATTTGATGACGTCATCGATGCTGACGATGCCGCACAGGTCGCCTTTGTCGTCTGCGACCGGAATGTGCAGGAAGTGGAAGTGCCACATCATATGCAACACATCGACCAGCTTGTCGCTCAGTTTGCAGGTTTTCACCGGCGTTTGCATGATGTCGGTGACTTTGCGTTTGAGGTAGGAGAACTCGTCACCTTTAGGGTCATCGCCCCAGTGGTCGGACATGTGATAGACCACGTCGCGAACGGCGACGATGCCTTCGGCGTGTTTGCCGTCATTGCTCACCACCACACAGCCGATTTTTTCCAGCCGCATGCGATGCGCGGCCGTTAAGACGGTGGTGCTTTCGTTGACCGTGATCAACGGGGCATTGTCTTGCTTGAGGATTTCAGAAACTTTCATAATCACACCTTCCCGTGGATATCGGTTTGTATGTTCTGGGCTTCTATTCTCATCATAGCAAGAAAGTGCTTTGAAGCCTACTGAGATCGGGCAGAAAAGGGGTGCGATATCAATATTTTGCGCTGCAGCAGTTCGAAAATTACGCCAAACACTTAGGTTCGGGAATAACCTTAGGACTTTTTCGCGAACGCGACGTAATTGATATCTAAGTCCGTTTTCGACAAGGTCCACTCGTCCTTGAAGGGGTTGTAGACCATGCCTTGCAGATCGGAAAATTCCAGTCCGTGGCCGCGCACCAAGTGGGCCAATTCGCTGGGTTTGAGGAACTTTTTCCAATCGTGCGTGCCGGTCGGCAGCCAGCGCAAAATGTATTCGGCGGCCACTTTGCCCAACAACAAAGACTTGATGTTGCGGTTCATGGTCGACAGAACCATGGCCCCGCCCTCCTTGACGACAGAGGCCGACGCCGTCATGAACGCTTGAGTGTCGGCGACGTGTTCGATGACTTCCATATTCAGCACGACATCGAAGGTTTTGCCCTCTTTGGCCAAATCTTCGGGGTAGACGTTGCGATAGTCGATCTCCACGCCGCTCTTGGCCGCGTGAATTTTGGCGATTTCGATATTTTTTTCGCCCGCATCGATGCTGGTCATGTTTGCGCCCAGCCGTGCCATGGGCTCCGACAGCAAGCCGCCACCGCAGCCGACGTCTAAGATTTCCAAGCCCTCGAACGGCTTTTCAGCCTCTGGGTCACGTCCGAAGTGGTTGCAAACATTGGTTTTTATGAACGCAATGCGCACCGGGTTGAGTTGGTGCAGCGGGCGGAATTTCCCCGACGGGTCCCACCAAGCGTCGGCCATAGCGGTGAAGCGGGCGATTTCGTCGGGGTTCACGGTGCTGGTTTGGGACGCGGACATGGGTTGGGGACCTTACGTATTTCAGGTTTTTCTTAAGTCTAGAGCGTCTGGTGCTCTTGCGAGTACGGGGCATATTGAGTATGTATACGCGCCCACTGTCTCTTCAAGGCTGTATTAAGCTGAAATCGGCTGACTTTCCAGTTCTTTTCAATCCGAGAGCCCTGAGCGGGCCCTCAAAAGGGAGGGTGGGCGGCAATGATCGTTTTGATAGGTTTTAATCGCTAAAATGGCTCTTATCGTACAAAAATTCGGCGGCACGTCCGTTGGCGACATTGAACGCATTCAAAATGTCGCGAAACGGGTGAAACGCGAAGTGGACGCTGGCAATCAAGTGGCCGTGGTGGTTTCCGCCATGTCCGGCGTCACCAACCAGTTGGTGGACTATGTCACCTCCATCACACCGTTGTATGACACCCGCGAATACGACGTGGTGGTGTCTTCGGGTGAGCAAGTGACGTCGGGTCTGCTGGCTTTGGCTTTGCAAGACTTGGGCGTTCCTGCGCGCTCGTGGCTGGGATGGCAAATTCCGGTCAACACCGACAACGCCCACGGCAAAGCCCGTATTTTGGGCATTGACGGCGAAGAGGTGAAAAAGCGCTTGGCTAATGGCGAAGTCGCTGTGATCCCGGGTTTCCAAGGTGTGGGTGAAGACGGTCGCGTCACCACGCTGGGCCGTGGCGGCTCGGACACCTCAGCAGTGGCTGTGGCGGCGGGTCTGGATGCCGACCGGTGCGACATTTACACCGACGTGGACGGGGTTTACACCACCGACCCGCGCATCGTGTCCAAAGCCCAAAAGCTGGAAAAAATCACGTTCGAAGAAATGCTGGAAATGGCGTCGGTCGGGGCGAAGGTCTTGCAGACCCGCTCGGTCGAAGTGGCCATGAAACACAATGTGCGCTTACAAGTGCGCTCGTCCTTCTCAGACGAAGAAGGAACCTTGGTTGTTGACGAGGATGAAATCGTGGAACAAGAACTCATCAGTGGCGTCGCATATTCCCGCGACGAAGCAAAAATCACGTTGATCGGGGTTGAAGACACCCCGGGTATTGCGGCAAAAATCTTTGGCCCCTTGGCCGAAGCTAGCATCAACGTGGACATGATCGTGCAAAACGTGTCGGAAGACGGCAAGTCCACGGACATGACCTTTACGGTGCCCAACACCGACATGGAACGTGCAATCGAAGTCGTGAAGTCTGAAACCGACAACATCGGCTACAAAGAGCTGCTGTCGGACGGCGAAGTGGCGAAGGTTTCCGTGATAGGCGTCGGCATGCGCAGCCACGCAGGCATCGCGCAACGCATGTTCCAAGCCTTGGCGGACAAAAGCATCAACATTCAAGTGATCTCGACCTCTGAAATCAAAGTGAGCGTCTTGATCGCCGAAGAATATACCGAGCTCGCCATTCGCGCGCTGCACACGGCCTATGGATTGGATGCGGAAGACTAAAGTTTTGTGGCCACATCTTACAGACTAGGAATTTGGATATGACGTCAACCGCTAAGCAACACCTTGATCAATTGTGGGCCAAGGGCCGCGAATTTTTAGGCACCGAATACGCCATTTTGGGCGGCGCCATGTCGTGGATTTCCGAACGCTACTTGGTTGCGGCGCTTTCCAATGCGGGTGGTTTTGGCGTCATCGCGTGTGGGTCCATGACACCTGACTTGCTGCGTGCCGAAATCGAAGCAACCAAAACCATGACCGACAAGCCGTTCGGTGTGAACCTGATCACCATGCACCCCGATATGGAAGCCCTGATCGATGTGTGTTTGGATTTGAAGGTCACCCACGTGGTGTTGGCCGGCGGTTTGCCGTCGGGCGCGTCCATCAAACGCATCAAAGAAGGCGGGGCAAAAGTGATTTGCTTTGCCCCTGCAGCCGTGCTCGCCAAACGTTTGGTGCGCAGCGGTGCGGATGCCTTGGTGATTGAAGGCTCCGAGGCGGGCGGTCACATCGGCCCGGTGTCCACATCCGTTTTGGCACAAGAAATCTTGCCCAACGTTTCAGATGTTCCGGTGTTTGTCGCGGGTGGCATCGGGCGCGGGGAAACCATCGTCAGCTACTTAGAAATGGGTGCCGCTGGCGTTCAGTTGGGCACACGTTTTGTCTGCGCCACGGAATGCATTGCACACGAAAACTTCAAAAAAGCGTTCATTCGGGCGTCAGCTCGCGATGCTATACCGACCGTGCAAATTGATCCGCGTTTCCCGGTTATTCCCGTGCGCGCCATCACCAACGAAGGCACCAAAGAATTCATGGAAACCCAACGCAAAGTGATCGAACGTCACAATGCGGGAGAGCTTAACCAACAAGAAGCTCAGTTGGAAATTGAACATTTTTGGGCTGGGGCCTTGAAACGTGCCGTCATTGATGGCGATGTAGAAGGGGGCTCTTTGATGGCCGGACAAATTGTCGGAACCGTCAAATCCGAACAGCCCATGGCGGATATTTTCGCCGAATTGATTGAGCAGGCCGAAGGCGCGCTGGACGCACGCGGGCAATCGGGGCATTGAACGAAACTTTAAGCGGGAGCTGGTCATGAACTCGGCCACACATAGCAATGCGCCACGAAGGCTGTTAGCCCGTGTACGCGATGTGATGGCGGAAGAAGGCACCGCACAGTCCCGCTTGGACGAAATCACAGCCATTATCGCCGCCGATATGGTGGCCGAGGTGTGTTCCATCTATGTGCGTCGCGCAGGCGATGTGTTGGAGCTGTTCTCGACCCAAGGTTTGAGCGCCGAAGCTGTTCACGTGACGCGCCTGCGCTTTGGTGAAGGGCTGATCGGTGATATCGCCGCACACGCCAATCCTTTGTCTTTGTCCGCCGCTCAAGCGCACCCCAGTTTTGCGTTCCGTCCGGAAATGGCGGAAGAAGAATTCCATTCGTTCTTGGGGGTGCCGATTTTACGGGCCGGGCGCGTCATTGGCGTTTTGTCTGTGCAAAACAAGGTCGAGCGTAACTACGCCGAAGAAGAAACCGAAACCCTGCAAACCGTTGCCATGGTGGTGGCCGAACTGGTCGTCGGCGGGGAGCTCATCGGGCGTCACGAATTTTTGCCCGCGGACGGTATTGCGCTCAAGCCGCTGCGTATGGAAGGTACGGTGTATTCCGGAGGCCTCGGCATTGGTAAAGCCGTGCTGCACGAACCCCACTTCGACATTGGTGATCTGGTTGCCGAAGACCCGGAAGTGGAGATGGAACGCCTGCGCGAAGCGTTTGCGTCTATGCTGGGCCATCTCGATACGCTCTTGAGCCAAAGCCCGCTATCCGCTGTTGATGGCGGTGAGCACGAAGACGTCTTGGAGGCCTTTCGTTTGGTCGCCGAAGACGCAGGCTGGCTGCGCAAAACCGAAGAAGCCGTGAATTCCGGCCTGACGGCGGAAGCCGCAGTGATGAAGGTCAAAAATGAAATGCGTGCGCGCTTGGGCGCGGCGACGGATCCGTATCTGCGCGAACGCATCCACGACCTTGATGACCTGTCCAACCGTTTGATCCAGCACTTGATGGGCAAAGCCGGTGTGGATGAAGAACTTCCCGAACATATGATCTTGGTCGCTCGCAACATGGGCCCGGCCGAGCTGTTGGAATACGATCACACGCGCCTGCGCGGTCTTGTGTTGGAAGAAGGCTCCGCCACGTCTCACGTCGCCATTGTTGCCCGTGCGCTGGATATCCCCGTGATGGGGCAAGTGCGCGATATTTTGTCCAAGGTGGATCAAGGCGAAACCTTGATTGTCGACGGCGGCAATAACCAAGTGTTGGTGCGCCCCGGTGAAGACGTGCAGCAAGCGTTTCACGAAACGCGCAAGCAGTTGGAAACCGTCAAGGCGCGTTATG
This sequence comes from Magnetovibrio sp. PR-2, assembly GCF_036689815.1. Taxonomy (NCBI): domain Bacteria; kingdom Pseudomonadati; phylum Pseudomonadota; class Alphaproteobacteria; order Rhodospirillales; family Magnetovibrionaceae; genus Magnetovibrio; species Magnetovibrio massiliensis. The sequence goes on from NZ_JBAHUR010000005.1 coordinate 26,733, forward strand.
CGGAATATCGCGATCTTCCCGCTGTGACTAAAGACGGCACGGAAGTGAGCCTCAACATCAATGCAGGCCTTTTGTTCGACTTTGAACAAATCGAAGAGGTCGGCGCGGACGGTGTTGGCCTATATCGTACCGAAGTGCCCTTCATGGTGCGCGCCCAATTCCCCGATGTGGATGCACAGCGCCAACTTTATGAAAAGGTCTTGGACCGGGCCAATGGAAAACCCGTGGTGTTTCGCACTGTTGACGTGGGTGGCGATAAGGTTCTGCCCTATTGGGATGAGCTGGACGAAGAAAACCCGGCCATGGGTTGGCGTGCTATTCGCATTTGTTTGGATCGCCCGGCGATTTTGCGCCAACAGCTGCGCGCGCTGATTCGCGCCGCCAAAGGCCGCGACATTCGCGTTATGTTCCCCATGGTCGCCGAGGTCGAAGAGTTTGATGAGGCGAAAAAGCTGCTTCAGCGCGAATTGGAACGCGAAAAAGAGCGCGGCGGCATTTTGCCGGAGAACGTTTACGCAGGCGTAATGCTGGAAGTTCCGGCGTTGGCGCTGCAAATGGACAAGCTGATCCCGCGCGTGGACTTTATTTCCATCGGCTCCAACGACTTAATGCAGTTCCTGTACGCCGTGGACCGGGGCAATCCGCACGTTTCGGATCGTTACGACATCTTGTCGCCGTTCGCTCTGGGCTTTTTGAAAAACTTGCGCGATCGCTGTGATCAGGCGGGCGTGCCCATCAGCATTTGCGGCGAAGCCGCAGGCCGTCCGTTGGAAGCCATGGCCCTGATCGGTATAGGGTTTAGGCGCCTGTCCATGTCGCCGCCCGCGATTGGTCCGGTGAAGGAAATGATTCGCTCCATGAACGACCGCCAGGTGGCGCAATTCGTTCATTCGGTGCTGTCTATGCCGCATGTGTCCATTCGCACAAGGCTGCGCGCCTTCGCTTTGGATCACGACATCAAGGTTTAGAGGCTTTCAAGCCTTCAAATCCTTGCAATTTCCGGTGCTTCGGGCAGAATACGGGACATCTGACGGTGCCCAAGCAGCACCTGACTTGCTTTAAGGATTCTCTGCGTGAGTGACAGCCAAACCACATCTTCCGAAACTGAGCAAACCACCACTTCTGAACGTGTCGGCGATACGCTGCGCCAAGCCCGCGAACGCGCCGGGCTGAACATTGCGGATGTGGCCCGGGGGCTGCGCATCAGCCAGAAATACTTAGAAGCTCTGGAAGACTCGCGTCACGAAGATTTGCCGGGCACGACGTATGCCATCGGCTTTGTACGCAGTTTTGCCGAACATCTGCATATGGACGGCGAAGAAATGGTCCGCCGTTACAAAGACGAAGTGTCCGGCGTCACCAATAAAAATGATCTGAGCTTCCCCAAACCGATTTCCGAAGGCGGGGTTCCAGGCGGTGCCGTTTTGGGGCTGGGCGTCATCATTGCCGCAGTGGCCTATGGCGGATGGTATTGGAGCTCGTCACAAAACGAAGTCGAAGTTGCCCGGGTTGAAGCCGTTCCAGAGCACTTGGCCGCCGACACAGTGGACAAGCCTGTGGTTCAGCCCGTCGAAGAACAAGCCAAAGAGGCTATGGGCGAAGTCGAAGACGCTGTCGAAAATGTCGCTAAAGAGGTTGAGGAAGCTGTCGAAGAAGTCGCACAACCGGTTGAAGAGGCCGTAGAAGAGGCGGCTGAAGAGGTTGTCGAAGACACGCCTGCGCCCGTTGAGGAAAAAGTCGAAGACGTTGCTGAAGCTGTAGAGGAAGCGGTTGAACCCGTTGTCGAGAAAGCTGAAAACGATGTCGAACAAGCCACCGAAGAGGTGGAAGAGGTCGCTGTAGAGGCATCAGAAGAAACCGAAGCCGCCGTCGAGGCTGTGGACGTGGCAACGCCTGAGCCCGGACCCATTGCAGAAAAAATTGAACCGGCAGCTGACCCCGTTTCCGTTACACCTGTTGAACGCGAAAACGTTGGCCCTAGCCGCATTACGTTACGTGGCAAGTCCAACAGCTGGATTTCGGTGCGTGACACGGTTTCGGACCGTTTGCTGTTCATGCGTTTACTGTCCAAGGGTGAAGAGTACCAAGTCCCCAACCGCTCCGGCCTGGAGTTGATGACCGGCAATGCGGGTGAGTTGGAACTTTGGATTGATGGAAAATTGTTGCCGCCCTTGGGGCACACCGGTGAAGTCAAACGCAACGTCGAATTGGATGCCGACACTCTGAAAGCCACCGTTAAAGCTGAGCAATAGCAGCGCGTCTTTGCTTGCTTTCGGTTTTGACTTTATTTCAGGAATTGCACCATGTCCGCCAGCTCCCCCCAGGCTCTGTATAAACGACACACCACAATCGCCGTGAATATTGGCGGCGTGATGGTGGGTGGCGACAACCCCATCGTTGTGCAGTCCATGACCAATACTGACACCGCCGACATTGACGCCACGGTCAAACAGGTGGCCGAGCTGGCCTTGGCGGGATCAGAACTGGTGCGCATGACCGTGGACCGGGACGAAGCGGCCAAGGCCGTGCCCCACATTCGCGAAAAACTGTTAGCCCAAGGCATCAACGTGCCGTTGGTGGGCGACTTTCACTACATCGGGCACAAATTGTTGGTGGACAATCCGGCGTGTGCCGAGGCTTTGGCGAAGTTTCGCATCAACCCGGGTAACGTTGGCTTTCGTGAAAAACGCGACCAGCAGTTCAGCGCCATGATCGAACTGGCCGCAAAAATGGATAAAGCCGTGCGCATCGGTGTGAACTGGGGCAGTTTGGATCAAGAGCTTGCCCAATCCTTGATGGATGAAAATGCTAAGCTTGCAAATCCATTGCCGCCCGAAGACGTCACCCGCGAAGCACTGGTGCGTTCGGCGCTCGACAGTGCGGTGCGAGCGGAAGAATTGGGGCTCGCCAAAGATCGCATCGTCATTTCGTGCAAAGTCAGCGAAGCGCCGGAGCTGATCAATCTTTACCGTGAATTGGCCCGGCGCTCGGACTATGCCCTGCACTTGGGCCTGACAGAGGCGGGCATGGGTGACAAGGGTGTCGTGGGGTCAACAGCGGCCCTGTCGGTTTTGTTGTCAGAAGGCGTTGGCGATACCATCCGGGTGTCCTTAACGCCGGAACCGGGCGCCGCGCGGGACCGCGAAGTGCGCGTGTCCCAAGACATTCTGCAAAGCCTGCATCTGCGCAGCTTCACCCCGCAAGTCATCGCGTGCCCCGGCTGTGGGCGCACCACCTCGACCTTGTTTCAAGAACTCGCCCAAGACATTCAGGGCTACATCCGCGAACGCATGCCCAAATGGCGCGAAAGCTACCCCGGTGTGGAGGAAATGGGCGTCGCTGTCATGGGCTGCATCGTCAATGGCCCCGGCGAAAGCAAACAGGCCAACATCGGGATCTCGCTGCCCGGCACCGGCGAAGCCCCGTCTGCCCCTGTTTTCATTGACGGGGAAAAGGTGACGACGTTGAAAGGGGGCGATCTGGCGGGGCAATTCCAACAGATGGTCGAAGAGTACGTCGAAAAGCGTTATGGTGAGGCATGAGCGAAACTGAACTTCCTAAAGGACGGCCGATTGTGGTTGGAGCGAACCATCGTTCCTCGACCATGATGATGCGCGACCGAATCTTCGTCGAAGATCACCGCGTGCCCGCCATTTTGGAAGACCTTTCGGACTTAGGCCTGGGACAAGTGATCTTACTGTCCACGTGTGACCGGGTCGAAGCGCTGGGCATTGCCCAAGATTTGCCGGCTTTCCAAAAAAACGTGTTGGAAACCCTGGCGCGCGAAGGGGAGTGCACGCTTGAGGAATTGCAAGAACAGACCTATACGCTGACCGATGAAAAAGCGGTGGAACACATGTTCCGTGTCACCGCGTCGTTGGATAGCCTCATGGTGGGCGAGCCCCAAGTTCTGGGCCAAGTCAAACACGCCCACCGCCAAGCCACCGAGACGGATCACGTGCGCGCCGAGTTGGAAACCTGGATGCAGGCGTCTTACGCTGCGGCCAAACGCGTGCGCACCGAAACCAAAATTGGCGAAGGGCCCGTCAGCATGGCGGCGAGCGCCGTACAAATTTCGCGCGATCTCTTTGGTGATTTGTCCAAGTGCCGGGTGCTGTTGATCGGCACGGGCGATATGGGCGAAATGATTGCCCGCGATCTACAGGATTTGGGCATTGCGTCGTTGACGGTTACGCACCCCCGCCAAGGCCGGGCCGATGCTTTGGCTCGTGATTTGGGCGCACATATTGCGGACTTTGAAAACTTCGAACAGTTGCTGGCGGACAGCGAAATCGTTTTGTGTGCGGTGGGAACGCGCCGCTTTAGTCTGGCAAAAGCCCCCGTGAAAGCCGCCCTGAAGGCGCGGCGCTACAAGCCCATGTTCATCGTGGACGCAGGCGTGCCGGGCGACGTCGAAACCGACGTCGAAACCTTAGACGATGCATTTGTTTATGGCCTGGGCGATTTGGAACAGGTTGCTCTGCAAGGCCGCGCCGGGCGGGAACAAGAGGCCGCGCGTGCCGATCAAATTATTTCAGAAGAAGTCGAACGCTTTACCAAGTCGCGCGCCGAACGCGCCGCCGTTCCGGCACTGACCCGGTTGCGCGCCAAGTTTGAACGCGCACAAGAGCAAGCTTTGCAAGACGCCGGCGGCGATGCGGAAAAAGCCACCCGCCTGTTGGTGAAGCGCTTGCTGCACGATCCGTCACAAGCCATGCGCCGCATTGCCGCCGATGATGAAGCAGCCTGGGCCCGGTTGGAATTCGCTATGGAGCGTCTGTTCAATCTCAACGATGATGAAGAGGGCAAAACGTGAGCCTTGAAGAAAACCTAAAACGTGTTCAAGACCGCCATGCGGAACTGAGCGCGTTAATGTCCACGGGTGACTTGGGCGCTGACGACTTCCAAAAGATGTCGAAGGAATACGCAGACCTGAGCCCCATCGTCGAAGCCATCACGACCTTGGACAAAGTACGTGAAGATTTGGACGGTGCCGAAAGCTTGTTGGCGGACGCGGGTGACGACGTGGAAATGCGTGAGCTTGCCCAAGCCGAAGTGCTCGAGCTGAAAGGCCAGTTGCCGGATTTGGAACGCCAAGTCCAAGTGCTGTTGTTGCCCAAAGATGAAGCCGACGACAAAAACGCGATTTTGGAAGTGCGCGCGGGCACAGGCGGGGATGAAGCCGCTTTGTTTGCCGCCGACCTCATGCGCATGTATCAGCGCTTTGCCGAGACGCAAGGCTGGAAGTTTGCGCTGATGGAGGCAAACGAAACCGGCATTGGCGGCTACAAAGAAGCTACGGCGGAAATTTCCGGCAAGGCTGTGTTCGCAAAGCTCAAGTTTGAAAGTGGTGTGCACCGGGTGCAGCGTGTGCCGGAAACGGAATCGGGCGGGCGCATTCACACATCCGCCGCCACCGTTGCCGTTCTGCCCGAAGCCGAAGACGTCGACATTCAAGTGCGTACCGAAGACTTGCGCATCGATACCTACCGCGCCCAAGGGGCAGGCGGTCAGCACGTTAATACTACCGACAGTGCCGTGCGCATCGTGCACGAACCGTCCGGTATTGTGGTGCAGTGCCAAGACGGCCGTTCGCAGCACAAAAATAAAGAAAAAGCCATGACCATGCTGCGCGCGAAACTTTACGATCATCAGCGTCAACAAATCGACAAAGAACGCGCCGACTCGCGTAAAGGCCAAGTGGGTTCGGGTGATCGTTCGGAACGCATTCGCACTTACAATTACCCTCAGGGCCGCATCACGGACCATCGCATCAACTTGACCCTGCACAAGCTCGATCGTGTTTTGGAAGGTGACTTGCTAGAGCTGGTGGACGCACTCACTGCCGAAGATCAAGCCGCACGCTTGGCGGAGCTGGCATGAACAGCTTACCGTCCTTTTCCGGTTTCAGCGTTGGCACGGCGCAACGTGCGGGCTCGCTCATTTTGGAAGGGGCGGGCATTGAAAATCCTGTTGTCGAAGCCCGCCTATTGCTGGGCTTTGTCTTAGGCGGCGGCCCGGAACGAGTGTTGGCGGACCGTGACAATATCCTCACCGATGAACAGGCGGACAAGCTCACGAATGGTTTGGAGCGGCGGTGCCGGTGTGAGCCCATGTCACAAATTATGGGCGAGCGAGAGTTTTGGTCGATGCCGTTCAAAGTGACCTCGGCCACGCTGACACCGCGCCCCGATACGGAAACCTTGATCGAAGCCCTGATTGATCATGTTGACGTTGCTCCCAATCGTATATTGGATTTGGGGACAGGAACGGGCTGTATCATTATGGCTTTGTTGTCCCATTGGGAAAAGGCTCAGGGATTTGCCATCGACGCCAGTGCGGATGCATTGGCAGTGGCACAAGAGAACGCCGATCAATTGGGCTTTGCCGATCGTTCGACGCTGGCGACGGGCGATTGGACGAAACCGGGTTGGACAGACGCCTGGAACGAGCCCTTTGATGTTGTCGTGTCCAATCCGCCCTATATCCCCGCTAACGACATTGCGCGCTTAGACGTGGACGTCAAAGATTATGAACCCTTGTCGGCCTTGGCGGGAGGGGACGACGGGCTGGATGCATACCGCGCAATTGTTGCGGGGTTGCAGCGGCTTTTGGTCCCCGGCGGGTGGATTTGCTTTGAGGTGGGAATCGATCAAGCAGACGATGTCGCGTCTCTATTGACCGATGCAGGCTATAAGCTGTTGGACAAACGCAAAGACTTAGGCGGCATTGAGCGGGCTGTGATTGCCCGAAAATCCTGATTTTCCGGACTTGAGCGGAAATAAGGGAAAAAAAAGGGTTGGAAACCGCCCGCATTCAGACTAGGGTTAAATCAACAAATGGCCGGATGAGGCCGCGTTCCCGCATTATTCATTGTAAAAGATGCCGAACGAAATTCATCCAACCTTTCCGCCGTTACCGTTAAGTCCTGCGATAAAAATCGTCGAGCAATGGTTTCGTTAAAGCCCGCAGTGTGGCCGGATTATTCGTTTTCAGCACAACAAAAAAATAGACAAATGAAACAAGGTTCAAACCAACGACGTTCTAGAGGCCGCGGCAACAATAGTGGCCGTCGCTCTAATCGCAATCAGACCTTCGAAAGCAACGGTCCCGACGTAAAAGTTCGGGGTACCGCACAGCAGGTTTTGGATAAATACCTGCAGCTGGCGCGCGACTGTCAGTCGGGCGGTGACCGTGTGAAGGCCGAAGCTTATTTGCAGTTTGCCGAGCACTACTATCGCATCGTCAACGTTGACCAAGACCAAGATCAAAACAAGGGCGAGAAAAAAGCCTCTGATCAAGATGACGGTCAAAATGAGCGCAACACCGACAGACAAGAGCGTCAAGAGCGCCCCGAACGTCAAGAACGCAAGCCGCGTGGTCGTCGTGGTCGCCCACAACAGCAGAAAAATGAAGCCACATTGGCTGCCGAAGCTGCCGCTGCTAACGAAGAAGCGCAAAAGTCGCAAAGCGAAGCACCAGCCGCGTCCGAGCCCGCAGAGGCCGATGTGGAAGTGCTCAACGTTTCCGAAGAAAAGCCCGAGTCCAAGGACGAAGCTGAAGTGGTCAACGCGTAACCGTTCTTCGCTCGCATTTATGAAAAAGCCCTCGGATCAAACCGAGGGCTTTTTGTTGTGCTATGTGTCCAAAAGGTTCACGCAATCCCCAGGGCGGATCGTGCCGCCTTCGACAACCTTGGCATAAATCCCCATATTGGTGTGACCGAAGTTGTCTTTCAGCGCGTGCAGGACCTTGGCGTCTTTTTCGCCGCTGTCGGGGTTGATGTGCGTGGCGATGCAGCGGCCTGTGTCTTGGCTGACGTCCAGGATGACGTCACCGATTTTGATCCGCTTGCCGACCCAATCGCGTTCGGTCCAGGGCTCCAGGTCTTCCAAGATTAAGTTCATGCGAAAGCGCACCGGGTCGATGTTTTGGCCCATGACTTTTTCCAAGTCGCGCACGGACGCCATGTTCAGCAATGACACCGGGCCTTCGGTGGTGTCGAAGTAACCGATGTCTTTGGCTTCAACCAAAATGGGGGTGCCGCTGTCGTCCAGCCCTAAGTGCTTGGCGATGCCGCCTGCAATGGCGGCGCGTCCTTGTTCGGTGCTTAACAAGCCTTCGCCGTGTAGTTCGTTGGGGGCTTCGAAGCTCAAGCGCCCGCTCAGTTCATCAAAATGGGATTTGACCTGGGCGATGTCGTAATCGCGGGCCAAGACCAAGAAGTTCGATTTGGGATGCCAGTCTGTATTGTTGGCCGCTTCCCCGTCCGGGCGGGCCAGGGCCCACTTGCGGTCATACGGCAGACCTTGACCAGGGGTGAGGTCGGCGTGCGTGAGGCTTTCAACCGACAAACTTTTGATGGGGTAACGTAGAATTCTATCCAAGCGCATCTGCATCTCCTTCCCAAAAGATGCCATATTTAATCACAGCTGGGCTTGCGAGGTACAGATAATGCGACATATCATTGCAAAGACAGACATTTTGTCACCGCAAACCGCGAGACCAGTTCTGGTTGCCACTGATTTTGGGACCACAAACGGTTGTCGCCAACAAGGGATGTGGACCTATGGATTTTGAAAAGTACTCCGAACGCGCCAAGGGGTTTATGCAGTCTGCGCAAACCTTGGCCACGCGCCGCTCACACCAACACCTGTTGCCCGTGCACATGTTGCACGTTTTGCTCGAAGATAAAGAGGGCCTGTGTGCCAACTTGATCGAGGCTGCAGGCGGCAATGCAAAAAAAGCCCTGAAGGCTTCTGAAAAAGCTCTGAAAGCTCTGCCCAAGGTCGAAGGATCGGGCGCAGGGCAGCTGTATTTGTCTCAAGAACTCTCACGGGTCATGGAACAGGCCGAACAGGTCGCGGAAAAATCCGGCGACAGTTTTGTCACTGTGGAAAAAGTCCTGCTCGCGCTGGCTTTGGCTGCGGGAACCGATGCCCAAAAAATCTTGACCGAAGACGCAGGCGTCACGCCGCAACGTCTCAACGGTGCCATCGAAAACATTCGCAAGGGCCGCACGGCTGATACGGCGACGGCGGAAGACCAGTACGACGCGCTGAAAAAGTATGCCCGCGATCTGACTGCAGCCGCCGCCGAAGGCAAAATCGATCCCGTCATTGGGCGCGACGAAGAAATCCGCCGCACCATCCAAGTGCTCAGCCGCCGCACCAAAAACAATCCGGTTTTGATTGGTGAGCCCGGCGTGGGTAAAACCGCCATTATCGAAGGCTTGGCGCATCGCATCGTGCAAGGCGACGTGCCGGAAAACCTGAAAACGAAAACGCTGATGGTCTTGGACTTAGGTGCGCTGGTGGCGGGGGCGAAGTTCCGGGGCGAATTTGAAGAACGCTTAAAGGCTGTCTTGAAAGACGTGGAAGCCGCTGCAGGCCAGATCATTTTGTTTATTGATGAAATGCACACGTTGGTGGGCGCGGGGGCTGCCGAAGGCTCCATGGATGCGTCCAACCTGATCAAGCCTGCCTTGGCGCGCGGTGAATTGCACTGTGTCGGTGCGACGACCCTGGACGAATACCGCAAACACGTGGAAAAAGACGCAGCCCTCGCGCGCCGCTTCCAGCCTGTGTTCGTGTCCGAACCTACGGTGGAAGACACGATTTCCATTCTGCGCGGCATTAAGGATAAGTACGAACTGCACCATGGTGTGCGCATCCACGACGGGGCGCTGATTTCTGCAGCAACCTTATCCAACCGCTACATCACGGACCGGTTCTTGCCGGACAAAGCCATCGACTTGATGGACGAAGCTGGGTCGCGTCTGCGTATGCAGGTGGATTCCAAACCGGACGAATTGGACGAGCTGGACCGCAAAGTCATCCAGCTGAAGATCGAACGCGAAGCCATCAAAAAAGAAGAAGATGATGCCTCCAAAGACCGTATGGTCGTGTTGGAAGCGGAACTTGATAAGCTGGAATCTGACGCCGCTGAATTGACGGCGGAGTGGGAGAGCGAGAAAAACGCCCTCGCCGGAGCCACAAACCTCAAAGAGAAACTGGACCACGCCCGCATGGAGCTGGAACGCGCCATGCGCGAAGGCAAGTATGAAGAGGTCGGCAAACTTCAATACGAAGACATCCCGGCGCTGGAACAGCAGCTCACCGCGTCGGAAGATGCGGAGAGCCACCGCATGCTTGAAGAAGCCGTGACCGACAGCCACATCGCCCAAGTGGTGTCGCGCTGGACCGGCATTCCCGTCGATAAGATGCTCGAGTCTGAGCGCGACAAACTGGTGCATATGGAAGACGGCCTGCGCGGTCGCGTGATTGGGCAGGAAGAGGCGCTGAAGTCTGTCGCCAACGCCGTGCGCCGTGCACGTGCGGGCCTGCAAGACCAAAACCGCCCCATCGGCTCGTTCCTGTTCTTAGGTCCCACGGGTGTCGGTAAAACCGAGCTCACCAAAGCTTTGGCGGAATTCCTGTTCGACGACGAAAGTGCGCTGCTGCGCATCGATATGTCTGAATATATGGAAAAACACGCCGTCGCACGTTTGATCGGTGCACCGCCGGGCTACGTGGGCTATGACGAAGGCGGCGCGCTTACCGAAGCCGTGCGCCGTCGCCCGTATCAAGTCATCTTGTTTGACGAGGTGGAAAAAGCCCACCCGGATGTGTTTAACGTCATGCTGCAAGTCCTGGACGACGGCCGTTTGACCGACGGGCAGGGGCGCACGGTGGATTTCCGCAACACGCTCATCGTGTTGACGTCGAACCTGGGCGGAGAAATCCTCGCGAACCAAGAAGACGGCCACGACAGTGCGGAGTTGCGCGAGCCGGTCATGGACATCGTGCGCGCCAACTTCCGCCCGGAATTTTTGAACCGCCTGGACGAAGTCATCTTGTTCCACCGCCTGTTCCGCGAACACATGGACGGCATTGTGGACATCCAGTTGGCGCGCCTGTTCAAACTGTTGGACGACAAAAAGATCACCATGGACATGGACGAAGCCGCACGGGCCTGGCTGGCAGACCAGGGGTACGATCCCATCTATGGCGCTCGCCCCCTAAAACGTGTTATCCAAAGAGCCCTGCAAAACCCCCTCGCGGGTATGATCTTGGAGGGCAAGGTGAAGGATGGGGATGCGGTGCGTGTGTCGGCCAGTGACAAAGGTCTCACCATCAACGGTGAAGACGTGGCCGATTGGGCGGCCTAAAAGAAGATAAGAACGGGAAACACATGAACCAGCAAGCCGATCAGACGGAATATTTGGAGCTTTTGTACGCGTTGTTGCATTCGGACATGGTGTCCGACGACGCCATGACCATGAGTGAGCTGGACGGCTTTATTGCCGGTGTGATTTCCAGTCCCGAGCCGATCCTGCCCGCCGCCTGGGTTCCCGAGGTTTGGGGCAAGGCTGGTCTGAGCGTGGATGATGAGGAAGAGCTGGAAAGCCTAAACGGTGTGGTCACCACGCGCTTTCGCCATGTGCTGTTTGACGTCTATCAGGGCTTCATTCATCCGCTCTACAACTACAACGAAGATGACGAAGTGGACTGGGCCGAATGGGCCAACGGCTTTGGCCGCGCCATGGCGATGCAGCCGGACGGTTGGGACAAAGTCGGCGAAGAGGGCGGCGTCGGCGGGATTGACGCCAAAGAAGGTGTCGAGACGCTCAAAAAACTTTGCGCCCACGCCAAGCTGCCCGCTGACGAGCGCGAGGAAGCCGAGAGCATGGGCGACAAGATGTTGCTGATGGCACCGGATTTATTCGCCGAAGCCGTGCTGTTGCTTTACGGCGCAAAACAAGAAGCCGGGATCTCTATCCCCGTGTCCATGCGCAATGTGGAAATTCATTCGGCCCGCACCGAGCCATGTGCGTGTGGTTCTGGGAAGACGTACGAAGAGTGCTGCTTGCCAAACGATCAAGCCAAACGCATGGAAGAAGCCAAGCAGACGGAAGGCGTGCCAGACTAGGCTCAGACCCTAAGCGGCAGGCTTTCTCTGCTTGTCGAGCCAGGCGTCCAACTCACCGGAACATTTCACGTAAGCATTGCGGTGGCGGCCGAGGTCTTCGTTTTGATCTTCGGCGGTGGTGCGAAGATTGTCGCACAGGCAATGCCCGCACATCTCGGTCGAGGGCTCCAAGCCCAAACCGATACAATGCGTCGTGCAGTGATGACGAAACCGCATGTACATGCGCCAAAGGCTGATGGCCTTGTCGTATTCGTGCGCCGCAATGAAATGCATGGCGTTGATGATGTGATTCGATTGCACCGTCTCGTCCCTCAACAGTGTCTATGCCCGATGTTGAGGGTCTCAAATATGAGAACGATCGTAAATACGCGCGCGGAGTTATGCAGCTAAACCGTTCAGACTACATCATACAAATAACTTAACGCATTGAAGTTGTATGCAAAAAACAGAGGCAGGCTGTGGTTTAGTTTCGCTGCAAAAAGTCAGTCACTTCACGCAGGAACAGCTCCGGCGCTTCGGCATGAAGCCAATGTCCGGCACCGGGAATGTGGGCCACTTGGGCTTTGGGGAACAGGCGTTCAATCTCGGTGATGTGGTGGGGCTGGACGTAATCGGACGCCGCGCCTGCAACGAATTGCACCGGACCTTTATAGCTGTGACAACCTTGGGGTTCGGGGAAGTCGGCGATGTCGTCCATGCCTGCGTCGAGCGCGGCTAAATTGATGCGCCACTCAAAGCCATTTTCACCCCGCACCACGTTTTGAACCAAGAAGGTGCGCACCATTTTGTCGCGGACCACGTCTTCGATGTGCGCCTCCACATCCGCACGGCTGTCGCATTCGGCCAAGGGCACGTTGGCCATGGCTTCGATGTAGGCGTTAAATCCCGTTTCACGCTCCACCGGGGCCATGTCGACGACGATCATGCGCTTGACCAATTCGGGATGGGTCAGTGCCAAAATCATCGCCGTCTTGCCACCCATGGAATGGCCCATGACGGTGCACGCGCCCAAGGCATGGCGTTTGATGAAGGCCGCGACGTCGGCGGCCAAGTCTTGATAGTTCATGCCGTCCACCCACGGGCTGTCGCCGTGATTGCGTAAATCCAAACTGATCACCCGGTGATGCTGGCTGAGCTTTTTCGCAATCGCGCCCCAGTTGCGTTTGGAGCCGAACAGGCCATGTAAGATCAGCAAGGGATCTCCTTGGCCAAGCTCTTGAAACGACAATTCAACGGGGGTGGCGGTGTGCATGGGGGTGGTCCTTTTTCAAAACATCTGAAGAAAAGTAGGCAATACGTTTCAAAACGCAAGGCACTTGTGTTTGATTGCTATAGTCGCGGGATTTGCTAATATACAAACACAGATTGTTTTGTACCTTTGACGATGCCGGGGGGCACCATGAGCGATATAGAGACCACCACGGACGACACCGAGAACCCACAAGTTACAGATGCCGTGACGCAGGCGAGCCCCGTGCCGCAATCGCGCCCCTTAATCAAAAACCACACCGAACTGGGGCCGATGTTTAAAATCGTGCTGACCAATTTTGCGCTGACAATTGTAACGTTGGGGATTTATCGGTTCTGGGGCAAGACGCGGTTGCGCCAATACCTATGGGGCCATGTGGAGATCATGGGGGACCGGCTGGAGTACACAGGCACGGGCAAAGAGCTGTTCTTTGGGTTTTTGTTTGTGTTCATCGTGATCTTGTTACCGTTCTTTTTGTTTATCAGCTTCATAGATGTGGTGTATGCGGATAATGAAGTGGTGAGAGTCACGGTCAGTTCCGTGCAAACGATCGTCATCATTTTTTTGGTCGGTGCAGCCTGGTATCGCGCGAGGCGATACCGCTTAACCAGAACGCATTGGCGCGGAATTTACGGCAATCAAAGTGGTTCGGCTGTTCACTATGGCTTGATCGCCATAGGTTGTTATTTTTTAGTCGGGCTCACGGCAGGTCTGATATGGCCCGTGTGTAGTGTCTGGTTAAGGTCGTATGAAATGAACCATACGTGGATTGGCGATCAGCAGCCGGAGTTTCAACCTCAAGTCAGCGCACTCTATGGTCCTTTCCTTAAGGCTTGGTTCTTGGGCGCATTATCCATTGGGGGGCTGTTTTTGTTGTTGTTTGGCATGATGTTTATCTTGCCGCTCTTTGCCAGTGTTCTGGCCCCGATTGGATACGTTGGGATTATCTTGACGGTTGTCGGATGGTTTTTTTGGTATAGGGGGAAAGCTTACGACCACTTTGTCTCAAGTACGCGTTTCATCAATCACGATGTGACGAGTGCGATTACGGGTGGCGGTTTTATGCGCTTGAGCGTAGGGAATTTCCTGATCTTGTTGTTCAGTTTAGGCTTAGCCTCTCCATTTGTGTATCGGCGGTACTTGAACTACGTGGAGAACCGTGTTGGTTTATCCGGCGACGGTGATTTCTCAGATTTGCTGCAAAGTGAAATCGGCAAACCCACACGTGGAGAAGGATTGGCGGATGCCTTCGATGTCGGCGCAATCTGATCCGGTTTCTTTTGCGGCCAGATACTACGATGGCCGCCAAGCTGTCGCCCACAATGTGAGTGTGCAGATCAGTGGGACGGCTCTGATCCTCATTTCCGAAAACGGCTCTGTTTTGGATACATGGGCGTTGACGGATCTTGAACTTGGCGATCGCTCCAAAGATTGGGTGCGGGTTGCCAAAAAAGGCAGCGAAGCCCGTTTGTCATTGAACGACCCCCGCGCGTTTGATGTTTTGCTTGCCCTGGCTCCCAATATCATGACCCGCCAAAAAAGGCTGCGCCGGGGCATGCTCTTGGCTGTGGTGAGCACCATTGCCGTCATCGCTGGGGTTTATTTTGCCATTCCGGTTATCACGAAAGGGATTGTGGCTATAGTTCCGCCGTCGGTCGAAGTTCGGCTCGGCGATGGTAGCTCAAAGGCGATTGTCGATATGGTCGCGAGCGCCAAGGACAAACCGCTTTGCGACAAGCCTCAAGGCTCAACCGCCTTGGGCCGCATGACCGATACTTTGGCGAACCACACGGACGGATCGTTCCCGTATCGGGTCAAGGTTCTCAATGTGGATATGTCCAACGCGATTGCCTTGCCAGGGGGGCATATCTTTTTGTTCAAAGGCTTGTTGGAAAAAGCCGAAACCCCGGAAGAGATCGCGGGTGTCTTGGCCCATGAAATGGCGCACGTGGACCTGCGTCATTCCTTGCACGGTTTGGTCCATCAAGCCGGGCTTGGTGTTTTGTCCGATATGATGTTCGGTGGCAGTTCCATGGGAAGCTTGTCGGGCTTTGTCGTGGGGGCGTCCTATACCCGCGAAGCAGAGGCGGCTGCTGACGAACAGGCCGTGCGCACGCTTCGCGATGCCGGTATCAGCACGCAGGGGTTCGCGGCGTTTTTCGAACGCCTTCATAGCCAAGAAGCCAAAGCAGGGTTTGGTTTGCCTGCGTTTATGTCAACCCACCCACCCAGCGACAAACGTGCAAAACTGGCCCAGTCCGCTCTGCCGTCACGCATTGAACTTTTGAGCCCCACACAATGGAAAGACTTTCAGTCCATCTGTGAGTAAGGCATAAAAAAGGGTCGGCCAACGGACCCTTTTGTTCTTTATTGAGCTGCCGTCGCCTTCACCGCTGAGCATCATGCTGTGGAAGGTGTTCATATCGTCCTTGCACTCTTTGTGTTCACGGTCGATTTTATCGACACCCGTGGCAATGCTTTCATCCCACTTGTAGAGTTCCGTCTGACCGTTATCAGCGCGGATTTCCGTCAAGACATGACTGACTTCGCCGCGGAGATTCTCCGATTGTTTGGACAGCTCACTTGCCGCATCGGTGGTTTCGCGTGCGGCGCCGGTGAATTCTTCCGAAGCACTTTTCACGTGTGTGTACGTGATGTTTTTGCTGCTACGACCGAGGCCCTGTTTAGCGCTGTGCCAATTCCGGTCCTGGTGTCTTCAGGCTTGCCCATTGGACCATGAGCCGTTCGCGGCTGTCTTGGAATCGCGCCAACTCTTGTCCCTTAAGCTTTTTGCCGGACGGCATCTTGATGCGCATGGGATTGACCTTTACACCGCGGCGCATGATTTCGTAGTGCAGATGCGGGCCGGTCGAACGGCCAGTCGTGCCGACATAGCCGATCACTTGGCCCTGCTTGACGCGCTTGCCTTTGCCCATGCCACGCTTGAACGCCCGCATGTGCGCGTACGCTGTTGAGTATTCGGAGTTGTGGCGGATACGGATATATTTCCCATACCCACCTTTCCAAGCGGCAAAATCAACAACGCCGTCACCGGCTGCGTAAATCGGTGTGCCCGGCGGTGCGGCAAAATCGGTGCCGATATGTTTCTTGGTGTAGCCCAAAATCGGATGGCGGCGTTTGCCGAAGTGTGATGACAGACGGGCTCCATCAATGGGGGTGCGCATCAAAGCTTTCTTGGCACTTTGACCCTTGTCGTTAAAGTAATCCGTTTTGCCGTCTTTCAGCGTGTGCAGAAAGATCGGCTTGCGATCCCCTGAAAGCTCCAAAGCAGCGTAGACGATCTTGCCGTTGTGCACGACCTTGCCGTCTTCATCATGTTTTTGTTCAAACATGATTTCGAAACGGTCGTTTTTGCGGATGTCGCGTTGGAAGTCCACATCCCAGGAAAAGGCACGCACCATTTCAGCCATGGTCGAGGCCGGCACACCGGCGTCGGACCCGGCCTTAAACAGGCTCCAGTCAATCACGCCTTCGGCGCGGACATGTTCGGTGATGAGGTTGCGCTCAATCTCATGCGCTTCAAACCCACCTTCCGGGGCAGGGGCGACGCTGAGGCGTGTGGCGTAATCCAATTCCAATTCAAAGCCGACAAATGCATCTGCGTCTTGGTCCAGCGTCGGGCTGTAACTGATATAAACCTTTTGCCCGGCCTTCAAATTGCGCGGATCAAAATGACCTTTGAGTGCACGGATCGCCGTTTCGGCGTCAGAAGGCTTCGCACCTGCGCGGCGCAAGGCTTTGGATAGGGTGTCGCCCGATTTGATTTTGATGGCGGTTTTGTAGACCTGCGGCTCAACAACTTGAGGGGCCGGTTCTGGTTTCGCTTCGGGGATTGCCGTCGCCAGGGCGGCGACGCGGGTGTCTTGCAGTTTGTCGATGGCGCTGGCCGTGACGGGGTTGCCGACCGACAGCGGCGCTTTCGCCATGCGCATTGGTGTATAAGGAACGGAGGTAGGCGCCGAAGACGCTTGTGCAGCAGGCGCCAGCGCGCTTCCTGCGTCATCGTTCAATTGTGCATATGTATATGCACCCGTAATCAAGACCGCCGCAACGGTCATTCCCCTCAACATCATACGCTTCTTATCTCCTAAAGAGAGCATGGGTGGAAGTCACCACTCTTATTGGGATGCGACGCTGAATTAAAAAATTCACAAAGCGGAAAGTTATGATTTTGTTCCGCACCCGCATCCAGGTTTGTTATTGCCAAATTAGCCTTCAAAAATCAAGCATATCCGCCATTTTCTTAAAAGTTCATTGCCGTTCAAAAAAAATTCAAAAAAGGGTTTGACTTGGGTCGGGGCTAGGGCTAAAAACCCCTCCGTCGCGACAAACACGGCACCGGCAACGGGGCATTGAGTTGGTCGCGGTTTTTTGTCCCTAAACTTTCGGGTTTGGCTTTGCGGTGGTAGCGATATTGCCGGGACATTGTTCTTTGACATTGTTGATGTTTGGAAGAGATGCGCAGGCGGCGGTTGTTTAGGTTTCGGCTTAAATTTTGGACCATTCCGCAGTCGCTTTTGACTCGACCCTTTTGGCTTTAGGCGCTGATTGGGTTTAAATGAGGGTTCGCCCCCTTTGTTTTAAGCTCTGTGTATTTCTCATGTTAACGTTTGTAATATATGAGATATATGGAATGGCTCCTTTTGTTATTCGGATCTTTTGGTCTGAATGAACAAAGTCAACTTGAGAGTTTGATCCTGGCTCAGAACGAACGCTGGCGGCATGCCTAACACATGCAAGTCGAACGAGAACGCTCCTTCGGGAGTTAGTAGAGTGGCGCACGGGTGAGTAACACGTGGGAACCTGCCAAGAAGTGGGGGATAACCTTTGGAAACGAAGGCTAATACCGCATAATCCCTTCGGGGGAAAGATTTATCGCTTTTTGATGGTCCCGCGTCTGATTAGCTAGTTGGTAAGGTAATGGCTTACCAAGGCTACGATCAGTAGCTGGTCTGAGAGGATGATCAGTCACACTGGAACTGAGACACGGTCCAGACTCCTACGGGAGGCAGCAGTGGGGAATATTGGACAATGGGGGCAACCCTGATCCAGCAATGCCGCGTGAGT